>NZ_JBCLVN010000003.1:0-3591 GCF_039548315.1 Cellulomonas olei | reverse complement strand
TTGCAACCGCCGCCTGAAACCGCCGGGCTCGAACCCCGCATCTGCGGCAATCTCGACGGCGGTCCGGCAGGCCGGGGCGTGTCAGGCGAAGCGGCGCAGCCGGAGCGAGTTGCCCACGACCAGCACCGAGGAGAACGCCATCGCGGCGCCCGCGATCATCGGGTTCAGCAGACCGAGCGCCGCGAGCGGGATGGCCGCGACGTTGTAGGCGAACGCCCAGAACAGGTTCTGCTTGATGATCCGCAGCGTGCGGCGCGACAGGCGGACGGCCTGCGGGGCGGACCGCAGGTCGCCGCGGACGAGCGTCACGTCGGCGGCCTCGATGGCCACGTCCGTGCCGGTGCCCATGGCGAGCCCGAGGTCGGCGGTGGCGAGGGCGGCCGCGTCGTTGACGCCGTCGCCGACCATCGCGACCCGGCGGCCCTCGGACTGCAGCCGCGCCACGACGTCGACCTTGTCGGCCGGCAGCACCTCGGCGACCACGTCGGCCTCCGCGATGCCGACCTCCCGGGCGACGGCACGGGCCGCACCCGCGTTGTCGCCCGTGAGCAGGACGGGCCGCAGGCCGAGGTCCCGCAGCTCGGCGACGGCCTGCCGCGAGGTGGCCTTGACCGGGTCCCGCAGCACGAGCACGCCGCGCGCGGCCCCGTCCCAGGCGGCGACCACGGCGGTCGCGCCGTCGGCCTCCGATGCCTCGAACCGGGCGGTCAGGTCGTCGTCCAGGGTCACGCCCTGGGCGGCCAGCCAGCGCGGCCTGCCGACCAGCACGCGGCGGGACAGGCCCACGCCGGCGTGCGCCGCGCGGACCACGCCGCTGACGCCGTGGCCGGCCTCGGCCCGGAACTCGTGCACCTGGTCCGACCCGATGGCCACGCCGTCGGCGCCGGCGCCCGTGTGCGACCCCGTGTGCGACCCCGCCGCGGCCTCCGCCACGGCCCGGGCGATCGGGTGCTCGGCGAGCGCCTCGACCGCACCCGCGAGCCGGAGCACCTCCGCGCGGTCCTCGCCGGCGGCCGGCAGCACGTCGACCAGCGCCATGCGGCCCTCGGTCACGGTGCCGGTCTTGTCGAGCACCACCGTGTCGACCGTGCGGGTCTGCTCGAGCGTCTCGGGGCCCTTGATGAGGACGCCGAGCTGCGCGCCGCGGCCGGTGCCGACCAGCAGCGCGGTCGGCGTGGCGAGCCCGAGGGCGCAGGGGCAGGCGATGATCAGCACGGCCACGGCCGCGGTGAAGGCGGCCTGCGCGGACGCCCCGCTCGCGAGCCACACGCCCAGCGTGACGACGGCGATCACCAGCACCACGGGGACGAACACCGCCGAGATCCGGTCGGCCAGCCGCTGCACGGGTGCCTTGCCCGTCTGCGCGGCCGCGACCAGGCGGCCGATCTGCGCCAGGCGGGTCTCGTCGCCGACGCGCGTCGCGCGGACCACCAGGTGGCCGCCCGTGTTGATCGTCGCGCCGACCACCTCGTCGCCCGGGCCGACGTCGACGGGCACGGGCTCGCCGGTCAGCAGGCTCGTGTCGACGGCGCTGGTGCCGGACACGACGACGCCGTCCGTGGCGAGCTTCTCCCCGGGGCGGACGGCGAACTCGTCGCCGGCCCGCAGCCGGTCGACGGGCACGCGCTGCTCCGTGCGCCGGCCGTCGGGGCCGGTGACCAGCAGCGCGACGTCCTTCGCGCCCAGGTCCAGCAGGGCCCGCAGGGCGTCGCCGGCGCGGCGGCGGGAGCGGTGCTCGGCGTACCGGCCGGCCAGCAGGAACGTGGTGACGACGGCCGCGACCTCGAAGTACAGCTCGGGCATGTGCGCGCCCATGCCGTCGTCCGCGGCAGGCCAGAGCGTCGGCGTCATGGTCATGCCGAGCGTCCCGGCGCCACCGAGCAGCAGCGCCCACAGCGACCACCCGGTCGCCGCGACGATGCCGATCGACACCAGGGTGTCCATCGTCGACGCGCCGTGGCGGGCCGCGCGGACGGCGGCGCGGTGGAAGGGCCAGGCCGCCCAGGTCGCGACGGGCAGGGCGAGCACCGCGACGAGCCACTGCCAGCCGCGGAACTGCCACGCCGGGACCATCGAGAGCAGCAGCACGGGCACCGTCAGGACGGTCGCGACCCGCAGCCGGCGGCGCAGGTCCGTGCCGCGCGCGTCGGTCGGGGCGGAGGTGTCCTCGTCGGGATCCATGTCGTGACCCGGCGCCATGGTGTGCCCGGACAGGGCGTGCTCGCGCGGGTCCATGCCGGCGTGCCCGGCGTCGTGCGCGGTGTCGTGCCCGGCGCTGTGCGCGGTGTCGTGCGAAGTGTCGCGCGCGGGGCGGTGCGACGTCACGCGGGCGTCGTACCCGGCGGCGCGGACGGCTGCGACGAGCGCGTCGGTGTCCGGGACGGTGCCGTCCTCGGCGGGCTCGAGCTCCACGTGCGCGGACTCGAGCGCGAGGTTCACGGTCGCGCGGGCGCCGGGGACGCGGTTGAGCCGCTTCTCGACGCGGGCGACGCAGGACGCGCAGGTCATGCCCTCGACCGCGAGGTCGACGGTGCCGGCGGGCGCGACGGGCAGGCCGGCGCTGACGCCGGCGGGGGAGCGGGTGCCGTCGGCTGTCACAGCAGCGACCCCCGCGGGGTGACGGCGTAGCCGGCCTCGTCGACGGCGGCGGCGACCGCGGCGTCGGACAGCGGGGCGTCGGAGGTCACGGTCACGGGCGACGAGCCGCCGGCGACGAGCTGCACCTGCACGTCCGTGACCCCCGGGATCGCGGTGAGCTCCTCGGTGACGTGCCGCACGCAGTTGCCGCAGGTCATGCCGTCGACGGAGAACGTGGTGGTCTGGCTCATGGGGGTGTTCCTCTCGGTGTGCGGGTGTCAGGACCGGACGAGCCGGGCGATCGCCTCGGAGGCCTCGCGGACCTTCTCGGCCCCGGCCTCGGGCGACTGGCGGGCGGCGTCCACGACGCAGTGGCCCAGGTGGTCCTCGACCAGCCCGATGCTCACCGCCTGGAGCGCCTTGGTGACGGCGGCGACCTGGGTGAGGACGTCGATGCAGTACACGTCCTCGTCGACCATGCGGGCGATGCCGCGCACCTGGCCCTCGATGCGCTTGAGGCGCTTGAGGTAGTCGTCCTTGTCGCTGGTGTAGCCGTGCATCGCGCTGCTCCCTGTCGTCGCGGGGGGTCGCGTGCGGGCCCCTCCGTCAGCACCCAACCGTATACCCCCCTGGGGTATTCCCGACACCGGCGACCGGGCCCCGTACGGCAGCGAGCGCGCCCTCCCGACGGGGAGGACGCGCTCGCGTGCGGTGCGGCGGGTGCGTCAGGCCAGGGCGCGCCAGGCCTCGCGCCGTGCGGCCTGCTCGTCCGGGTCCGGCACCGGCAGGGACGCCAGCAGCCGCCGGGTGTACTCCTCGCGCGGGCTGCCGAGCACCTGCTCGCCGGTGCCCTCCTCGACCAGCCGGCCGCGGTGCAGCACCGCGATCCGGTCGGCGAGCAGGTCGACCACGGCCAGGTCGTGGCTGATGAACAGGCACGCGAACCCGAGGCTCTCCTGCAGCTCCGCGAACAGCTCGAGCACCCGCGCCTGCACCGACACGTCCAGGGCGGAC